>NZ_JAHGAM010000012.1:0-8075 GCF_030248595.1 Vibrio sp. D417a
AAGGTGTGAGCAACGCAATACTGATACTCCCGCATTCCACCTTAAACACTAAACGCAACGCATAGTAAAAATGCCACGCGTTGCGAATCACTCTTAAACAGTTTGTTAGCAGTCGCCTTTAAATACTTTCTCGTTATGAAAGCACATAAATTCTTTATGCTCAGGACTAAATTTATTTTCCCTGATTTTCATATTTTTGTTGATGCCAAACATCTCACGCTCATCAACACTCAAAATGTCCGAAATTATTATATTTCCAGAACGATCAAAGCTAATGTAACCTTTATCAAAAGCTTTATCTAAGTTGGGGGTTAGCAGCAGTCCATTTGTGACTGACAAAGCTTCGCTTACAGAACTTTCGCTCCATGGCTTTATATGTGATGCGATTAAAAGGGACGGTTCTGAAAAACCAGTTACAGCACAAGACTGCCAGTAATCAATTTGATTTTTTCGAAACTGGCCTTGACCTAACCTAGCTTGAATTACTGCCTCCCGATATTTTTCACCACTGAGCCTGACTTCTGCGTCTCGAATATCATCAACGATGCTCTTTGCGGCTAGGTTTTTCTTTACTAATCCTAACTCCTCTAGGAGCTCAGACACTTCAGGACGTAACTTCCACACATAACCAGAAGAACGATTGTGTGATGTTTCATCGCAAACAACAAAGGTCCATACTGGCTTTCCATCTCTGATAACATTAGGGATGAAGCCAGATTTTTCACTTAACTTTCTCGCAAAACTACCATATTGCTTGTTCGCTATTTCGTATGATCCATAACCCGCAGCTTTTGCTAAATTAATTGCTGAGATCAACTGCTCTTCAGCATAGTAGTGCTGCCTTAACATCTTAAGTCCATTTTGCACTTCAGTGGAATTATCAATACTCAGTTCAAACAATGCATTCTTCAATCTAGCCTTATCCATAAAACTTTCTCATATGAGTTTGTGTTTATTGATATTAGCTCAAAAGTCAAAGGTAACAATTTAGACTGCTAACGCCCAATTAAGGTGTGAGTAACGCGACCACGAACATCAACCAGACCACCGTAAACACTGTGCTCAAATTTAGAACCAAAAATCCCAAGCGTTAGGAATCACTCTTAAATTGTTTGTTAGGCATATTTTCTGACATTAGCTGACTAACTTCCTCCGGGTACTCTTTCGAAAGGATCCAGCCTCTGCACAAGTTAAATAGAGAGTCTACAGATTCATAAAACGCTGCTACCGCCTCTAGATAGTTTTGCTCAGGAATAAAAGCTTGCTCATGAGAGATAGACACTCCGATACCACCATCGTCATTACTTTGAGAAATGATCCCATGAATGTGCTTTTCTGATAGATGTATAAACCCTGAACAATTCTTATACACCCCCTCCATCCAAGGAAATTTCGGGTTGAATGTTTTTAGCAAATACCAATCTTGTAGCTTTTGATTGTCTCTACTTTTAATTTTATTCACGGATTCACCAGAGAGAACTTTCTTCGCAAATTCATGAGGGTCATCAACTAAAGTCGCTGCAGCTAATCTAAGGATACTATCGACTTGCATTCGCAAGAACGGGGCAGCAGAAATATAATTCCTTTCTTTAATTAGATGAATAAATGCATGCAAATTGCATTTTGAACGATTGACTGCAGCAAGGAACAAGAAGTCCAGTGGGTACATTTTTGAACCATCAGCTTCCATAATACGCTGAGCATACTTAATATGCTCTTTATCAGTGCCCTCAAGCTTTTCTAAATATTTCTCAAGCTCTAACATTTTACCCTCATATGCCTAACGCCGCGTTAAGTGGTGAGCAACGCTACCACCTTACCTAAACCATTGTGCCGTAACCACTAAAGCTGAATCAAACAGAAAATGCCAAGCGTTGGGAATCCGTCTTAAACGCTTTGTTATATGCACAAAGGCTTATATCTGAGATCTTGATAACAAAAATCACACGCAAATAACCTTAAAGTTAGGAAGGTTAAAAACAATAAGGACCCTACTAATGGTAAAAAGAAAAAATGTCCCGTATGGTAGCGATGTGTCTGCTGGAACATATAAATGCTCCGATTGCGGAAAGATATATTCCAACCAATCTAAAACTTCACTTCCACCATGTCCCAACTTTTCTAAAACACCACATCCTTTAAGAGCTTGGGATATTCTTACTGGTCAAGGAGATGCGACCAAAGACCCTTATCCTTAAGCTGCAATTCAACCGAGCACTACATATTGCTGCTCGGTTGAACTGTACATATAACGCCCTGTTAAGGTGTGAGCAACGCAATACAAAAGCCTCCGCACACCACCTTAAACACTAAAACCAACGCATAGTAAAAATGCCACGCGTTGCGAATCACTCTTAAACAGTTTGTTATGTTTTAAGTGCGGATGCGATATCTAATATAGCTTTGAACTCTTCTAAACTGTTCTTTGTCGTGCTACCGAATAGACGCTCATAACCGAGAAAAAGAGCCGTGAGAACAATGGCAGAACTGAAAAGAACGTCACTTCCCAAGGCTTTCATAGAAGCAGCGAACAACACGCCGACAATAATAAGGAAGAAATCTCTCTCTTTGTGCTTGGATATATGTGTGTCGATGAGTAACTTAGCCTCTGCTATATCATCTGCCTTTAACTTATACTTAACAACAGCATGCCTTACATGCTTCACCCACCTAGAGTTAAACTCTTTCTCTATGCTTAGCAAGTTTTCAAGCTCTTGATATTTCGTTGATTCTTTAGAGCGAGCAAACCAACTTTTTGCGGTAAACCAACGCTCTTTGAATAACTCGTCTCGTTCTTTGATATAATCTCGAAGATATTCTTCAGTCCAAGCCATAGACTCCTCCTTTGGGTGAAACATAACGCCCTGTTAAGGGGTGAGCAACGCAATATAGAAGCCGCCGCAAGACACCTTAAACACTAAAACCAACGCATAGTGAAAATGCCACGCGTTGCGAATCCCTCTTGAACAGTTTGTTATGTGCGAACTTCTAGCTTGTAGATGACTGCTCAGCAACACTAACTTTAGGCTCTTTCTCTGGCGTCGACCATTTGATGATTGCTCTAAGGTTCATTGAAAAAAAGATGATATTTGCAGTTATCATTGCCACACTACCAGTAAGATAACCAACTGCTACCCAACTAGTGTTACCGCACATCATTAAAATGAAACCGATTTTGTCCTTATTTCCAATTTGCCAAATTGCAAGAAACGTAAGTACCATTGCAACCCAGTCGATTCCATAGTACTGAAAATATTCCATTTTTCCTCCAAGCACATAACGCCGCATTAAGGTGTGAGCAGCGCTTGGCTATACTTGAGCGAAGCGAAAACGCCAAGCGTTGCGAATCACTCTTAAATGCTTTGTTAGGGCACTGTTCTCAAAGATGGCCACCTTACTAGCCAGCCCTTTGAATTTACACGATTTTCAAACGTTTCTCGTGACCTTTTAGGGTTATGTGTGACACAGTAACCAAATAAGGATTCGTACCCAAAAGCTGCAATACATTCATAGCTATCAGGTGCGACTTGTCGAATGGCAACAGCTGTCTCTTGTTCTGGCCAATAGCTCATAGCATCAAGGGAGCATGTGTAGGGTAAATCGCCATTCCGAGTATGCATTAGTGCTTGGTTACGAACTTGCCAGTTAACTTCTGGCATTAGCTGCTTGAGCTGAGATTCGTGGTGTAAATATGCATTAGGGTCGTTCTCGTCTGGCGCAAAGTAAATAACATCCGCATCGTTCAATGGTGTTGCTACATCAAAGCCATGCAGTGCATCCCAAACAAGATTACGAACGAAACCAGCTGCAATGTAACACTGAGGCAAGCCCAATTTAGATACGCACTCTAAGGCTTTAACTCTAACTGGATCTTGCTTGATTAATTCTACGATTCTATCCATTTTCGCCCTGTGCCCTAACGCCGCGTTAAGTGGTGAACAACGCGACCACTTAACCTAAACCATTGTGCCGTAAACACTTAAGCTGATACAAACCAAAAATGCCAAGCGTTGTGAATCCGTCTTAAACGCTTTGTTATGGCGCAATTCTCAACAATGGCCACCGAACTAGCCACCCTTTTGAATTTACGCGATTTTCAAAGGTTTCCCGTAGCCTTTTAGGATTATACGTGACCCAGTAACTAAATAGAGATTCAAACCCAAAAGCAGCAACATTCATATTGGTTTAGCCCAATTTGCCGAATTGCTACCGCTGTTTCTTTTTCAGGCCAGTAACTCATTGCGTCTATTGAACTTTTATAAGGATTGTCACCGTTCCGCTTATGCATTTTCGCCTGATTACGGACTTGCCAACGAAGTTGAGGCATACGATCTCGTAGCTGTGATTCATACGCCAAATATGCATTGGGGTTAGACTCGGCTGGATCAAAGTAAATTACATCCACATCATTTAAGGGAGTGAAGACTTTAAAGTCGTGCAACGTATCCCAAACTAAATTTCGGACGAAGCCGGCTGCGATGTAGCACTGCGGCAATCCCAACTCAGAAACGCAGTTGAGTGCCTCGACTCGGATTGGATCTTGTTTTATGAGTTCTACGATTTTGTCCATTTTCGCCCTGCGCCATAACGCCTTGTTAAGGTGTGAGGCACGCAATACCTAAGCATCCGCATACCACCTTAATCACTAAAACAAACGCATGGTAAAAATGCCACGCGTGCCGAATCACTCTTGAACAATTTGTTATAGCTTTTCTAACTTGGCAAATGAACTTGCAAGCAACTTAATCTCTCCGGTTTCATGAAGCCAAACATAAACTTCGGGCATGAACTGTTCTGACTCTTTTAAGAAAACCATTTGATCACCAAGACCATTACTAGCAATAGCCAATGCATGATGAGGAAAGTTGCCAAAACCAAAACACGCCTTGGTTTCCGCAATAATGTTGTTACAAGTACGAGCTAGCCTTTTTCGATCGGAGTTGTCCTTGATTGGGTAAAGCTCCCAGTAATCTTCTTCGGTCGTTGCCTCACCACCATTGTTAGCCTTCATCGATTCACGGTAATCATGAGGGAGCCTTGCACCAAGCTCCACCTCAGTATTAACTAATTGTTCTTCTGTTAAGTTGAATGCCATTTTTACTCCAAAGCTATAACGCCTTGTTAAGGTGTGAGGCACGCAATACCGAAGCCTCCGCATAATACCTTAATCACTAAACCTAACGCATATTAAAAATGCCACGCGTGCCGAATCACTCTTGAACAATTTGTTAAGTGCATTACTCGCCACCTCCCCCATCGTTAGAAGTGCAATCATCCGAAGAGTAGTGAGCAAAAGAGGCTACATCAAATCGTTGATTTGCTGGTTCATACTTACATTTGTGAGATAAGTACTCTTCGAAACTTTCACTTCTGTGGAAGTCGTATTGCGACAAGTCTACACAATAAATAGCATATGCTAGTGTTACGTGCTTTTTCGATAATTTTGATCTTTCAATTGCATAGTCCACTTCTTCCTTAGAGTATCTAGTCTTTTTTCCATATAAGAGAAGCAGTGGAATTAACTTCCTTGCAATGTACATAGCCCTACGGTGAAACAACCATGGTTCTATAAGCTTCATCATATCTATGCTTCCTATTGCAAAAAAATACATGCTATTGAGTCATGTTGACATCGAATGCACTTAACGCCGCATTAAGGTGTGAGCAACGCGACCACAGACCTAAACCTTACCACCGTAAACACGAAACCCAACGATGGAATGAAAAATGCCAAGCGTTGGGAATCACTCTTAAATGCTTTGTTATGTTAATTTTTTGATGAGAATTCAACTTCTTGAGGTGTGTTTCGATCTTTTTCGCAGATAACGACGGTATTGGCGAGTTTGTCGTGCCACCCCTGTTTACGCTTGTCCCAAGCCACCCAAAATATACCTAGTCCAAGAGGGATTGTCGCTAGGATATACCCAAGGTATCTTACAATATACTGTTGAAGGGTAGGTTTATCGCCAGTTTTAGCGTCTACAATTTTCGCTGATATAGCCATTTTACCTGGTGTCGCTTGACGATAAAGCCAGAAACCAATGACCGCTACCAATGGAAAAATCCAGCTTAAAATCAGGTCAGCGAAGCCTTGTACTAACGCATCGTTGTCAAAATATGCCCAGCCATAAACCGCTACTAGAATCGGGTATGTAAGGACACAAATTATCACAGTATCAATTAGACTAGCACCAACTCGAGGCCAAAAACCTGAATATTCGTACAAATCACTCATTTTCGCGGGAACATTATCTTTCATATTATTTACCTAGTTTACATAACCAACTTAAATGCATGATACGTAATGTAATTTCTTTCTCAAGACAATATTCAATTAATTGCAACACACTTCGATTAACATAACGCCCTGTTAAGGGGTGAGCAACGTAATACTGAAGCCGCTGCATACCACCTTAGACACTAAAGCCAACGCATAGTAAAAATGCCACGCGTTGCGAATCCCTCTTGAACAGTTTGTTAGTCGCGAGGCACCGAGCGACAATTTTAAGCCAAACTAAACTTTGCGAACAACAAACTTTATGTGCTTTGATGCACTTAAGTCAGGCGTAGTCTCAAAGCGGCTATTCAATGAAACCACTTGGAACAAACAACGCCGCAGAAAACGAACTGACAATACCAAAAGGCGCTTTTGGAAAGCTAATCTCACAGTGCGGACTTTCAACGAAATCACTGAAATCACGTGGAATTTACAACACCAGAGAAAACGTCATTTCAGCGAGTAAATCGGCTTTTGGACCGACAAACTCACCGAGCGGAGTTGCAACCAAAAACGGACTCTCGATTGCCCTACTCTGTCAACACCAAAGAACAAAACAACCGCTAGGAAAGGTACAAAACTTTGGACTTAAAACAGCTAGAACTAAGCTCTGATGATCGGCAATTAATCGGTGTACCAAGCAAACAGCTGCTAAATTTTAAGCTCAGAAACATGATTTTGATTGCTAGCTTTTTCTGGCGACTAACGCCTTGTTAAGGTGTGAGGCACGCAATACCGAAGCTTCCGCATACCACCTTAACCACTAAAACCAACGCATAGTAAAAATGCCACGCGTGCCGAATCACTCTTGAACAATTTGTTATACGAATTTCTCCTTCAGTGCCAACACTTGTTGTTCAAATAACTCACAATCTGACTTTGAGTATGATTTAGCGACATTAACCCATTGAACGCCCGTTTCATCTATGTGGCAAAACTCGACTTGAAGCGCATATTTAGAACAACGAAGAAGAGCAAAAACGAAACCTACAGCCGTCAAACTAAGAACTAAAACTTGTAGCCATTGCGGTGCCTCTTCAAAGCTTGGAATGGCTAACCAAACAGCCCCTGAAAAAATAAACACCCAGAATAACACTTGACCTAAATTATCAAGAAAACTTAACTTTTTAACCCTAGCATTGTTTATCTTAGACAAAGGATATGAGTCTTTCTTAAACCTGAACTCTTTTGAATCCAAGCTAAAATCAGTACTCTTGTACATAAATTCCCTCTATTCGTATAACGCCCAATTAAGGGGTGACTAACGCAATACCGATGCCACCGCAAACCACCTTAATCACTAAAATTAACGCATAGTAAAAATGCCACGCGTTACGAATCCCTCTTGAATTGTTTGTTAGTACGCGGCTCCTAAATCCTTTGGCACACTCCAAGATATTGAAATATAGCATGAAACTTTTAGCTTAAAACGCTGAAGCCAAACAGACAACTACCAAACTTGAACGCAATCTCAAAACGCAAGTTGGCGAGAAGAAAAACTTGCTTAACTGCCCTATTTTCGCCGTGTTCAAATTAGCAAAGGATACGGGCTTTAGAACTAAACGGCAGCGCCAAAGAAACTCAGTGTTTGACGAAAATTTCCCAGCATTAAAGAAACCACACCAGAGAAATAGCCCGAAAGTTAGAAACCGTAAACGGCGAAGACAACGCGAACACAACTCATATAGTGCCACCGGAAAGAACGTGAAAGGCACATTTGACCAGGTGTAAAGCTAGGAAGCGAAACCAATAAACACCAGAAATTTTACCTTTGATGTCAATCCAGTACTAACGCCGC
>NZ_JAHGAM010000013.1:0-3428 GCF_030248595.1 Vibrio sp. D417a
AAACGTGGGGTACTCGGGAAGCGAACGCCTACCACCTTAAACACTAAAGTCAACGCATAGCAAAAATGCCACGCGTTGCGAATCCCTCTTGAACAGTTTGTTAGGCAAATTTTACCTTCGCTACTTTCAATATGTACACAATAATAGCGCCCAATAGTGCCCAAGGCATTGCAAACCACCAATAGTATGGTTCCTGACTATCAGCAAGGTAGTAATTAAAAACTATAATTACACTCACAATTGTCGAAATGACATATGCTCCACCTAAAGCCATACAGATATCTGAGTGATGTTTAGAAAGTTCAAATTCACGCAGTTGAAATACGACAATGAAAAACACAAAAGGGCTAAAAAGACAAACTGCAATGTGTAGAAATGAAAGAAGAATTAACCACCCAAGTGTCATATGTTTTCCTTTTATTTGTCTAACGCTCTGTTAAGGGGTGAGGCACGCAATACCGAAGACTCCGCATACCACCTTAAACACTAAAACCAACGCATGGTAAAAATGCCACGCGTGCCGAATCACTCTTGAACAATTTGTTATACGAATTTCTTCAGTGCCAACACTTGCTGTTCAAATAACTCACAATCTGACTTTGAGTATGACTTGGCGACATTTACCCATTGAACGCCCGTTTCATCTATGTGGCGAAACTCGACTTGAAGTGCATATTTAGAGCAACGAAGAAGAGCAAAGACCAAACCTACAACCGTCAGACTAAGAACTAAAACTAGTAGCCATTGTGGTACCTCTTCCAACCTTGGAATAACTAACCAAACTGCCCCTGAAAAAACACACACCCAGAATAAAACTTGACCCAAATTATCAAGAAAACTTAACTTTTTAACCCTAACATTGTTTATCTTAGACAAAGGATATGAGTCTTTCTTAAACCTGAACTCTTTTGAATCCAAGCTAAAATCAGTACTTTTGTACATAATTTCCCTCTATTCGTATAACGCCCTGTTAAGGTGTGAGCAACGCAATACAAAAGCCGCTGCATACCACCTTAAACACTAAAATCAACGCATAGTGAAAATGCCACGCGTTGCGAATCCCTCTTGAACAGTTTGTTATGTGCTTGCTAATTGAGGTACTTTTGCCAATGTTGCTGCCCTGTCAAAACTGCTCTGTAATCTTCGTAGTCCAATGAACTGTAGAGCGTTTTAGCTGCAACATTATCATCACCGACCTCTAGTGTGATTTTGAGGTAATCATTATCACGACAATACTTTTCGATACCATTCAGTTGCGCTTTGCCCACACCTTTACCACGAAAGTTATCCGACACCATAAAGTCATGGATATTCATCACTCTTTGCGCACGATAAGTTGAAAACGATTCAAAGCAAACCGCAAAACCAGCGGGCTTATCGTCGACAAGACTGATAAACCCGTGGAAATAAGGCAATGCAAACAACTGAGCAATTACTGAGAGATCTAGCTCAACTGAGAATCCAGATAGGTACTCTCTAAACAAAGTCTCGAATATACCTTTGTCCTCAATGCTTTCTGTTTCGATACGCCTGATTGTGATTTCCATATTCATTTCCGCCAAAGTACATAACGCCTTGCTAAGGTGTGAGTAACGCAATACAAAAGCTACCGCACAACGCCTTAATCACATAAGCCACCGCAAAGTAAAAATGCCACGCGTTACGAATCACTCTTAAGCAATTTGTTAGTACATGCGCTACTTCTATTTATGCGTTCCAAGATATTGAAAAGTGGCATGATATGAAAGGCTTTGAACACTGAAGTGAGACGGGCAGCTACAAAACTTTACCGCCATTGATAGACGAGAGTTGGCTAGAAGAAAAACGCACTGAACTCCCCTACTTTTACTGACTTCAAATTAGAAAAGGATTCTTTCCTCACACTTCAACAGCCACACAAAAAGTAATCAAGGTTCTCTCAAAAGTCACCACGAAAATGAAAAAGCGCCAAAGAAATAGGCTAAGAGTTAGAAGCCGTAAACGGTAAAATCAAAGCGAACACTCCGCATATAGTGCCACCGGAAAGAACGTGAAAGGCACAAACTGAAAGGTGTAAAGACGAGCGCCAAAACAGATAAACACCAAAACTTATGACCTTTGATGTCAAACCCGTACTAACGTCGCATTAAGGGGTGAACAACAACAACACCTAACCTAAACCATTGTGCCGTAAACACTTAAGCAAATTTAAACCAAAACTGCCAAGCGTTGTGAATCCCTCTTAAATGCCTTGTTATGTGTTTGAACTTAAAAGAAGCTCCATTTCAACCAGCCCTTTGACGTCTGATGTTCTAACAAAGCCTTTGGACTCATACAGCTTTATTGCTGGATTTTCACTAAAAACACGCAGGACTAACAGAGTAGATTGACGAGTAAATGCATGCCCAACGACTAGGTCAAGACATTTAGACCCAATACCTCTACCTTGAAACTCCGGTAAAAGTTGAAAGTCCCTCAGGAAGGTCGTATCACCACCATAGCTAAAACGCACTACACCAACACGAGTACGATCCAGTAGAACCTCGTAGTTATCTAAATCTTCCCAACTATTCAGAAACTGATTGTGATCCCAGACTATCTCACGAGCTTGATAGTAACTCGCCATATTTGTCTTGGTTAAAGATTCTGCGAATAAGGGGTCATTACCAATTTCAAACTGTACTTCCATGCCTTTTCCTCTGGTTACACATAACGCCGCGTTAAGTGGTGAGCAACGTTACCACCTTACCTAAACCATTGTGCCGTAAACACTAAAGCTGAATCAAACCGAAAATGCCAAGCGTTGGGAATCCGTCTTAAACGCTTTGTTATGTGCGTACTAGAGACTGAGTGAAATACTTTTATCTTCACTTACGATGAAACCGAATCGTTGATACCAAACAGTTAACTTTTGCTCATCTCCATGCATTTCACCGATAATTTCAGAAGATTCAAGAGATTTACAATGCTGGATTGCTTGGGTGAGCAAGGCTGTTCCATAGCCTTTGCCTCGAAATGATTTAGTCCACTTAATAAAAGGAAGAAACCACCAAGGACTATATTCAATTTCATCAACGATGATATCTTCAATTTTTGCGACATTTCCAGTTAAAGAAACATGAATACGCCCAACATTGGAACCACTTTCATAGAGGATATAACTGAATGAATTTTCAGTATTTCGGATTAACTCAATTTCCATATTTCCTCCAAGCACATAACGCCCTGTTAAGGGGTGAGCAACACCATACTGAAGCCGCCGCACACCACCTTAATCACTTAAACCAACGCATAGTGAAAATGCCACGCGTTGCGAATCCCTCTTGAACAGATTGTTAGCTGTGAACTACAACACTAGCATTAAAATCAAAGGTCCCAAAACTGCAACAACCATCATCAAAAACCAGAGATAAATCATCAATGATAGGTAGAGCGAAAATATCCCTTTT
>NZ_JAHGAM010000014.1:0-2477 GCF_030248595.1 Vibrio sp. D417a
CCAAGCGTTGCGAATCACTCTTAAACAGATTGTTAGGCCACATTAGATCAGTGAGTCTTGAACCTGGATAACTCTCTTTTGATTATCGTAGTGCTGCTTGGTAACTCTTAAAAACAAATCAGGACTAGATAGTGCCTCCTCCAATACACCTGCGCTATTTAGACTAACGTAAAGAGCAGCTGCATGCGCTTGGCAATTTATAGATTTTTTAGGATTGAATTCAATATCACTAAACCCATCGAATTTATAAAGCTGATCAACTAATTGTGGGTTGCTAACCAAAGCCTTTATATACAACCAATCATAAAAATAGGTTCGAGGGATTAATGGAAACTCCGTATTAAAAAACTTAAAGCCAACCAGCTGCCCTGAGTCTTTTATACGAATGTCTTTTTTTGAAGTTCTGGAGTCCGCTAGATACAAATCTTTGTAAGGCCCACCTCTTTTAAAAATCTTACTGCCTTGAAAAGCCGATTCAACTGTGATCTTGTGATTATGCTTCTTAGTCACGAAAGAAAGATTGAAAGCACTTAGCAATATGCCGAGTTCGTCTAAAGATTTACTCGAAATCTCTAGAATGTTATTTATTCCCAGTAACTTAGCCGAACTATGAAGTTCAGAAACTGATTTTTGTTTCTGACTTTTAGCCATTCCTGGATGCCATTTAAAATCTATGGCTTTTTCAATAACTCCAATGCTGCCATCTGTTTTCGGGACAAAAACGGGTCTAATTGCCATACTTGTATTACCAATGCTGATAGTCTAGCCGTGCTGAATAATGAGCTCTATGGTACACAACCTGATGTGCAGGATACAGAGGTTTCAACTCCAACTCTTTTGCCTTAGTTGGCACAATAACACCGACAATATCACTTGGAAGTATAGTATCGAACACTAAAACTTCTGCCTGTGGATCTGTTGGGCAATCATCTGGCAATTGTAACTCTTGACGTGATGGTTTTCCTGCTACTGGCAAAAATAGGGACTCAAACGCCTGAACTCCCTTTCTCTGTTCAATAGGAACAGATGTAACTGATGAATTTGCTGCATTGGTGGTACAAAACGCGCAGTCTTTAGTCCATAAAACTTCAGCTTTAACACCAAAGACAACCCACTCTACGGAGGGGTCTTGCTGCCTTAGACTATAAAACATCTTGTAATTAGGATGGCCAATTGACAAACAACTAGCAGTTTTAAAACCGTCTAGCCGATGTTGATCATTGTAAGCTACATTTGATTGATTTGCCTCTAAGGTCGCTCTCGGAACAATCCCGCTCTGAAAGATAGAGCTAACATTTTCTAACTTTGTAAAGTGCCATAGATATTCGATCTTTTTTTGTTTTACTGCATTTTCCATAACCAACTCCGTTTTTATTTTTTTACGATATCTCGATATTGTGGCCTAACGCCCTGTTAAGGGGTGAGCAACGCAATACCAAAGCCGCCGCATACCACCTTAAACACTAAAACCAACGCATAGTGAAAATGCCACGCGTTGCGAATCCCTCTTGAACAGTTTGTTAGGTTTTGGGCTTATTCTCCCAATGAACCCCAATCTGTTAGATTTAATTGCTTGCGCCTAATGTAGTAGAAGGTTGCCATAACTAAACCAAACAATGCGCCAGTAAGTAACGAGATATAAACTGCTTCTAAAACTGGTTTGCCTATATCGTCCCACACAAGAAACCATTGGAAGATTCCCCAAACCGGGGCAAAAAAAGCCACACAAAGCATAACGTTTGCAAAAAAGCTCTGATAATAAGGCGGCGGAAAACACAGTCCAAGTTTACGTAACAACCTTACAAGTGGAGGATTGTAGTTCGACTTCCAAACACCTTTGTCACTTAACTCTTTGTGCGCAAGTTGTAGCTTCGTTTCATAATCCATGACCCAAAATCCTCGAATTCGATGTTTCCCGCTGAGAAACCTAACGCCTTGTTAAGGTGTGAGGCACGCAATACCGAAGGTTCCGCATAACACCTTAACCACTAAAGCCAACGCATAGTAAAAATGCCACGCGTGCCGAATCACTCTTGAACAATTTGTTATACGAATTTTTTCAGTGCCAACACTTGCTGTTCAAATAACTCACAATCTGACTTTGAGTATGACTTAGCGACATTAACCCATTGAACGCCCGTTTCATCTATGTGGCGAAACTCGACTTGAAGTGCATATTTAGAACAACGAAAAAGAGCAAAAACCAAACCTACAACCGTCAGACTAAGAACTAAAACTAGTAGCCATTGTGGCACCTCTTCCAACCTTGGAATAACTAACCAAACTGCCCCTGAAAAAACACACACCCAGAATAAAACTTGACCTAAATTATCAAGAAAACTTAACTTTTTAACCCTAACATTGTTTATCTTAGACAAAGGATATGAGTCTTTCTTAAACCTGAACTCTTTTGAATCCAAGTTAAAATCAGTATTTTTGTACATAATTTCCCTCTATTCGTATAACGCCCTGTTAAG